>NZ_JBGOFY010000030.1:0-37899 GCF_041520885.1 Xanthomonas sp. NCPPB 2922
CACCCGCGCCCAGGAGACGGTCTTGACGCACGGCTCGGCGCGCTGGGCCGAGGCCAGGGAAATCGAGAAGTCCGGCCTGCTGGGTCAGGCCGGCGTGGTACTCGGCATGACCGAAGACGGTCAGTACCTCACCCACAACGGCCCGGAGCATCTGGAAGTCACCGCGCCGAGCCGGTCGGGCAAAGGCGTGGGCATCGTCGTGCCCACGTTGCTGAACTGGCAGGCGAGCGTGGTGGTCAACGACATCAAGGGCGAGAACTGGGAGCTGACATCGGGCTACCGGAGCCGGATCGGCTATGCGTTGAAATTCAACCCAACCCAGCGTGACACCTGCCGGTTCAACCCGCTGGCCGAGATTCGACCAGGCGATAACGAGGTGAAGGACGCCCAGAACGTTACCGACATGCTGGTTGACCCGGACGGCAAGGGCAAACCCGACCATTGGAGCAAGGAGGCCGATTCGTGGCTGCTGGCGGTGGTGCTTCATGTCCTCTATGCCGAGCCGGATAAGACGCTCGCCGGCATCGCCATGTTCCTGGACAACCCGGAACGGACGATGGAAGCGACGCTGCAATACATGCTCGACACCAAGCACCGCAATGGCAAGGTGCATCCGGTCGTTGCGATCGGAGCAAGAGCCATGCTCAACAAGAGCGCCAACGAGCGCAGCGGTGTGCATTCGACGGCGCGCAGCTTCTTCAACCTCTACTACGACCCCATCGTGGGTGCCGCGACCAGCGAAAGCGACTTTCGCATCACCGACCTGATGCGCGCCAAATACCCGCTGTCGCTGTATCTGATCAGCCCGCCGAGCGACAAATCACGCTTGCGGCCGTTGTTCCGCTTGATGCTGCAACAGATCACACGCCGGCTCACCGAAGAACTGCACCCGGAGGGCAACAAGCACCGGCTGCTGTTGCTGGTCGATGAGTTCCCGTCCTTGGGGAAATTGGAGTTTTTTGAGGAAGGTCTGGGCTACGTCGCCGGCTATGGCATCAAGTGCATGATGATCAACCAGAGCTATAACCAAATCGTGAAATATTACGGACCGAGTAATACCGTCATGGACGGTGCGCACATCCACGTGTGGTATGCGCCCAACACCGACGAGACGGCCAAGCGCATCAGCGATTCGCTCGGGATGACGACCGAGATTCACCAGCAGACCAACTACACCGGAGGGCGGTTGTCTGGCTGGCTGGGCCACGTGATGGTGTCCAACCAGGAATCAGCTCGCGCCTTGATGACGCCAGGCGAAGTGCGGGAAATGGACCCGACCAAGAAGATCATCGTGGTCGCAGGCCTGCCGCCGATCATGGCGGTCAAGATCAAGTATTACAGCGATGCCAAGTTCCGCGACCTGGTGCCGCCGACCGATGAGCGCGGCAAGGTGTTGGACCCGAAGCACAAGTACGCGCCAGTCGCCAACACCGCAGCCAGGCCATACCCCTACGGGCCGCCAGTCGCCGGCAACCCGTGGACCAAGCTTACCCCCGCTGTGGTGCCGGTCGCGGTGGCGGCCGCCCTGCAGCCGGCCGTCCAAGACTCCCGCGACCTGGACGCCACCCCCGAGCCGATGCCCGCACAGGAGGTGGCCGTCGAAGCCGCGCCCATGCTCGATGACGATATCGGCGCCGATGCCGACATCGACACCCATGAAATCACCGTCAGTCCCGTCGACAGAGCCGATGGCATGGATGCAGCCGACGACGACATGGACTACATGCTCCCATGAAGAAATCTGACGGTAAGACCATCCTGCACACCCAGATCCAAACCCGACTCATCAACTTAGCCAAGCGCGAAGCCGTCGAACGCCGCATTCCGCTGCGCGCCGTTGTCGAGGCGGCGCTAGCAGAGCGCTACGACCCGGAACACGCCAAAGCCGAAGAAATGCTGGTCCTCAAGGAATTGAGGTCACTGCGCAACGAGGTGCGTAACGTGCACTTCGGCAATCAGATGCTGGTCGAGCTAACAACGCTTACGACCAAGAATCTGTTTGCACGCCTGCCTGCTGCCACGCCTGCCAGCAACGCGGCGGGCGAGGGCTTCTACAACGCCCTGATCGCGTCGGTGGAACGCGTTTTCAGCCAGCGACAGCCGCTGCTGGACAAGTTGACCGGCTCGTTGCTGCGCGCCCAGACCGATAGCGAGTTCGACGCCCTGGAGCGAGCGACCGGACAGCCAGACGAAGCCGATCCAGAACCCGAGGCAGCGCCATGAACGCACCGATCCCCACCACCATCACCCGACACAGCCGCCTGCTGGACATGATGAAATCCGCGCTCGGCGGTGCGATCGGCGAGCTGCTGGACGACCCGGCCGTTGAGGAAGTGCGGGTCAACCCAGATGGTCGGCTGTGGTACGCCAAGGACGGCCGGCGGATCTGCCACGACCACACGCTTGATGTGAACACGCGCATGCGCGTGATCAAGATCGTGGCCGATCACGTCGGCGAGATTGCCGATAAGGACAACCCGAGCTTTCCGGCCGAGCTGCCAGAAACGGGCTATCGCTTCCATGCAGTACTGCCGCCGGAATCACCCGATGGCCCGACGTTTGTGATCCGCAAGAAATCCAATCTGCGGCTCACGCTGGACGACTATGTGACCAACGGGCAGCTCACCCAGCGACAACGGGATGTCATCGTCAAGGCGGTTCATGACCGCGACAACATCGTGATCGTCGGCGGCACCCACACCGGAAAAACCACCTTTGCCAATGCCGTCCTGTACGAAATGGGCCGCATCACCGGGCGGGTGATCACACTGGAAGACACGCTAGAACTGCGCGTGGAAGCTGATGAAGTCGTGCGCTTGCGCACCGTGCGGAATCGCGACCAGATCACCCGCAGCATGACGCACCTGTTGCGCGATACGCTGCGTATGACACCAGACCGCCTGATCGTCGGCGAGGTGCGTGGCCCGGAGGTCATGGACATGCTCGATGCCTGGAACACCGGCCATCCCGGCGGGCTATGCACCATCCACGCCAACAGCGCCAACGAAGCATTGGAGCGCATCGAGGACTTGCTCGTGCAAGGCGGGTTCTTGCCGGTTCCGCGCAAGATTGCGCGCACGGTGCAGATCATCGTGAGCATCGGGTTCGACACAATCGAAGCGGAAGGCGGCCAAAAGGCCGTGCGGCGCGTGCGTGAAGTGCTACGCGTCACCGGCATCGAGCAGGCACCGGAAGGGTATGTCTACAAACTGATATCAGCCGAGTAGCTGAACAGTAGCGACGCGTCGGTGTTTTCCTACCCGGCGCGAAGAACAACTCCGACTGCGAAACCCGTCAAAGAACGGACGATGACGCTTGCCTGAAGACATTGCGACGGGATGCAATGTTTTGTTACATTCAGGCATGTGGTGTGCAATGGTTTTGCAAACCATGTGAAGGGTAAGCATCAATTCCCCCAACCCATTCCAGGGACATGACGATGAAGCTCCGCAACACTCGCACTCTCCAGCTGCTCACGCTGGCGTTTTTCTTGTTGCCGGCTGCCGCCTACGCAAGCGGCACCGGCATGCCGTGGGAAGACTGGCTAGATAAGATTTTGAATAGCATCACCGGTCCCGTCGCCAAGGCGATTGGGGTGATCTCCATCGTTGTCTGTGGTCTCGGGATGGCGAACTCGCAAGGAGGCTCCGGTATGAAACAGCTGATGATGGTCCTACTCGGCTTGTCGGTTGCCTTCACTGCAAGCACGTTCTTCCTCAGCTTCCTTGGCTTCGGCGGCGGCGCGGTGTTCTGATCGTGGACGAACAAACCAACCCAGATGGCTATGAGGTGCCGGTACACCGCGCACTGTCCACACCCAGGCTTCTTGTAGGTATTCCGCGCGACATGGCCGTTGTCGCGTTCACGACGGCTGCAGCCCTCGTGCTTGGCCTGCAATCGTGGTGGAGCTTGCCGTTCTACATCGTCATCCACATCGGCCTGGTTCTACTGACCAAGTACGACACGCAATGGCCGGAGGCGTTGAAACGCGCGCTCCGCTTGAAAAACCACTACCGCGCATAGCGGGCTACCGGTCAGTGGTCCGCCCTTGCGGGTCACTGACCGGCGGCATCCAGTGAAGGCCAACCCATGCAGCGACTTCCGAAATACAGCAACGAACCCACCGACATTGGCGATGTTCTGCCGTGGGCGTACCTGGTCGCCCCCGGCGTTGTGCTGAACCGCAACGCGTCGTTGATCACGACGCTGCGCTATCGCGGTCCAGACCTGGACTCCGCGACCAAGCACGAACTGATTGCCGTGTCGGCCCAGATGAACAACCTGTTCCGCCGCCTTGGCGACGGCTGGTATTTCCAGATCGACGCACAACGCGCCCCCAGCACCAGCTACCCCAGCGGCGAAGACTTCCCCGATCCGATGTCCTATCTGATCGATGAAGAGCGCCGCAGCATCGCCGAGACGGGCGTGCACTTTGAGACTACGTATTACTTCACACTCGGATGGTTGCCACCCAAGGCACAGGAGAGTGCAGCCCGCGCTTGGTTCTTCACGGACCCAGACGGGCAGCGTAAGAGTGCGGCCAACCGCGACCGGCAGACAATCAACGATTGGCTCGACAAGTTCGTGGTGGAGCGCGTTCGGCTCCTGGAAGCCTTCTCGGCCATCCTGCCCGAGGTGCATGCGCTCGATGACTCCGAGCTGCTGACCTACCTGCACGACACAATCAGCACCAAACGTCACCCGGTTGTACCTGGTGACGTATCCCAAGAGCTTTGCCGCGTGCTGCCCGACACCCCGCTGATCGGGGGCAAAGAACCGAAGCTGGGCAAACACCACTTGGGCATCATCACCGTGCGTCAGTTCCCGACGCAGACCATCCCCGGCATTCTGGATCGCTTGAACCGGATGGGCATGGCCTACCGGTGGGTGACGCGCTGGGTGGCCTTGGACAAGGCCACGGCCGACAAGGAAATGAAGAAGATCCAGCGCGAGTGGTTCAGCGGCCGCAAGTCCTTCATGGTCATTCTCAAGGAGCTAATTAGCAAGTCGGAGTCAGCGCTGGAAAACCCGGAAGCACTCGCTAACGCGGCAGACGCCAACGCTGCAATGCAGGAAATCGCAGCAGAGGCGGTGGGCTATGGTTACTTCACCCAATCGCTGATCGTGCTTGATACAGATCCGCGAAGGTTGGAAGCCAAGCTGCGCGCGGTCGAGCGCGAAATCAATGGTCTAGGCTTTGTGACCATTGACGAAGCCCGCGACGGCAACGCGATCGATGCGTTTCTCGGCGCGGTGCCAGGCAACGCCCAGCACAACATCCGCCGGCCGATGGTGTCCACCCTCAACCTTGCCCACGCCATGCCAAGTTCCAGCGTGTGGGCCGGGCCGCGCTATTGCCAGAACGATCTATTCCCCGGCAACCAGAATCTGGACCACGCCCCGCCGCACATGTTCGTAGTCACCGGGGAGACGACGCCGTTCCGCTTCAGTACGTATGTGGGCGACGTAGGGCACGCGATGGTCATCGGCCCGACCGGTGCCGGCAAGTCGGTGCTACTCAACTTGGCCGAGACACAGTTCCGTCGCTATGAAGCCGCGCAGGTCTACATCTTCGACAAGGGCGGCAGCTCCCGCATTACCACCGACCACGTGGGTGGCCACTTCTACGACCTAGGCGGTGACAGCAGCCCGGCGTTTCAGCCGCTGGCCCACGTGGACAACGACCAGGAGCGGGCATGGGCGCAAACATGGCTGATTGACATCATCGTGGGCGAAGGCGTCGATATTACGCCGCAGCGTAAGCGCGCCATCTGGGATGCGCTCAACGAGCTGGGCGCAGACGACAGCCCGGTCGAGCAACGCACCATTTCAGGCTTTACCGTGCTAGTGCAAGATCCAGACATCAAGGAGGCCTTGCACCCGTTCACGGTGGACGGGGCGCACGGCTATCTGCTGGATGCAACGCACGACGACGTGTCGCTGGGCAGCTGGCTCGCGTTTGAAATGGAAGAATTGATGAACACCCCCCAGGTGGTCATGCCGGTGTTGACCTACCTGTTTCACCGCTTGGAGCAGCGCTTCGACGCGAAGCGGCCGAGCCTCCTGGTGCTCGATGAAGCATGGCTGTTCCTCGACCACCCAGCGTTTTCGGCAAAGATCCGCGAATGGCTCAAGGTGCTGCGCAAGGCCAACGTTGCGGTGTGGTTTGCCACGCAGAGTCTGGCCGACGTGGCGCAATCCAAGATCATGCCGACGCTCATCGAGGCATGCATGACCAAGATCTTCCTGCCCAACAGCAGCGCCCGAAACGACGAGGTGGCCAAGTTCTACCGGATGTTCGGTTTGAACGACAAGCAGCTGGACATTCTCGCCAGCAGCACGCCCAAACGCGACTACTACCTGACCAGCCCGCAGGGCAATCGGCTGTTCTCGCTCGGCTTGGGTCCGTTGGCGCTGGCCGTTTGCGGCGCTACTGGAAAAGAGGCGCAGCGCGAAGCCATTGCCATCCGCAACGCCACCAGCACCACCAGAGAATTCAACGAAGCGTATTTAGCGCACCTGGTCAACAAGCACGACCAGGCGCAAGTGAGCAAACCCGCGAGCCAGCGCACGGCTTCGCCCCTGCAATGGGCGCTCGACTTCGTGCGCTCGGTTGATAGCAGTCCCGCACCATCCAGCAACACCACCATCCAAGCCTAAACACAGCATGGAGAACGCTATGAAAATTCGTCGCGTCACCGCCGCACTGACCGTCGCCATCGGCTTAGCAGTTGCCGGCGGCTCAGCTATCTACGCGCCGCCTGCACAGGCGCTGGTCTGTGCCAATTGCAGCAATCTGGTAACCCAGCTGCTGCAACAGAGCCAAGAGATCAGCGCCTACGCCAAGCAGGTGCAGCAGTACAAGACCCAGATGG
The DNA here is from genome assembly GCF_041520885.1 of Xanthomonas sp. NCPPB 2922. Lineage (NCBI taxonomy): Bacteria > Pseudomonadati > Pseudomonadota > Gammaproteobacteria > Lysobacterales > Lysobacteraceae > Xanthomonas > Xanthomonas sp. NCPPB 2922. Next base: position 6,876 of record NZ_JBGOFY010000030.1, read on the forward strand.
ATCAATTGAACTTACAGATCCAGCAGGTTGCCAACGAGGGCCGCAATCTGGCCTCGCTGCCGCGCAATGTGTTCGGCGAGTACCAGCAGGTTTACAACTCCTATAAGCAGAGCATCAACCAGCTGCGCGGGAGCATGGCGAAGCTGAAAGACACGCGCGACATGTTCTCCCAGCGCTATCCCCAAGTGACCAATGACGCGACCTTTCAGCAGCTTTCCGCGATGGTCGATCAGTGGCAATCGCAGGGCCGCGAGAACGTCGAGGACGCCCTCTACAGCGGCGCGGCCGTCCTGGACACCCTGGACAGCACCAACCAGCAGTTCGAGACGATGGGCCAGGCCTCGCAGTCTGCAACAGGTGCACTCGCGGCAACGCAGGCCGGCAACCAGATCAACATGCTGGTCGGTCAGGAAATGATGAAGCTCAACGCACAAACGGCCGCCATGAACCAAGCCGTGCTTGAGGAACAGGCTCGGCAGATGGCAGGCGATCGCCTGACGCAACGGAACATGGAGAACGCCTACGGCAGCGACAAAGCTTTCCAAAAATCTAACCAGCCGGCCGCAAAGCCCGTTGGAGAGTGGTGGTGAAGGCCCGCATCCTCGCCTGCATCGTGCTTGCTGCTGTCAGCCTCGCAGGCTGCACAGCGCAACCGGATGTCGATAAGGCAAAGCATGCGGAACAGGCAGTCGCAGCGGGAAAATCCTGCGAGGAATCGTTCACCTGTGAAGCCCCGGCCGTACTCCCCAAGTCTGTGCCAGCGAAATGCGGATGCGCGTTGCTATTTGATGCTGAGTGCAGTGCGTTGATCGACAGCACTTACGGCAAGAGTGCTGCCGACAACTTGAAAACGCGCCTGAATATGGCGCGCGCTAAGGGCGATGCGGCGCAACGTGCATGCCCTGCACCAGGCCAACAAGCATCTGCCCGCAAGCCGAAACGGACCGATGCTTTCGCACCATCCACTGTGGAGCCGGCCAAGCCGGTTTCACAGTGGTGGCCGGATGCGCAAGCGAAGCAAGCCCCTGCGACTAAGCAATAGGACGGATAGCGATGGACCCGACCACGACAGGCTTCCTGACACAGCTATTGCAGAACTTCCAGAACGTGTTCTCCAATGGGTTTGGGATCATCACACCCCGCGCTCAGGCAATTATTGGCACGCTCGCTGCAATCGAGATTGCAGTAGCTGCGCTGTTTTGGGCACTGCGCGGGGAAGATTTCACCGCGCCGTTCCTGCGAAAGCTCCTACGCATCGGATTCTTCGCTTTCCTTGTGGCGTCGTGGCCGACGTTAACCAGAGGCACGGCCGAAGGGCTTGCCCAAATCGGCTCACTTGCCGGCGGTGGCTCAGGCACGCCATTGATCAATGACCCAAGTCGAATACTTGACCAGGCAATGGTCGTCATCAAACCCATTGAGGATGAAATTGCGCGTATCCAAGAAGGGCCGTGGTATCAAAAAATTGCCGTCTTGGCTGTGGTTATCCAATACACAGTTGCGGAGCTAAGCGTGTTGGTCGCGTTTTTCATCCTTGCGATCACCTGCTTACTCACACAAATTGAGTTCGCCCTGGTCGCTGTACTTGGCTTAATCCTAGTGCCGTGGGGGGTTAGCAATCACACCGCATTCCTTGCGGAGAAGGCCATCGGCGCGGTGATTGCGCAGGGGGTCAAACTGATGGTTTTAAGTTTCATCATTGCTGTCTACGGAGGGGTACTCAACACGTTTGCGCTAAGCCCAGCGCCACCACTGATGGACACCTGGCTGCTGGCTGGATCTGCGTTTGTCATGGCAATCATCGCGGTGCACGCACCAGCTGTGGCAGGCGGCTTGCTCTCTGGCTCACCATCGTTGACCGCCGGTAGCGCGGCTGGCGTAGCCATCGGTGCCGGCGCTGCTGCGATCGGTGCCGGCGTGGGCGCCGCCGCGCTGGGCCGGATGGGCGCAGCCAGTGCGTCCAAGACCATCACCGCCGCCGGGCAGATCCACGGCGCCGGCAGTGCCGCCGCCGCGAACAGCACGGGTGCAGCTGCGGCCGCACTAAGCACCCCCGCTGTTCGTGGCGGCGTGCTTGCTGGGGTGATGGCCGCAAGCACTACGCCTGCCGGCCAAGCCGCAGCCGCCGGACTGCAACGTGCCGCAAGTACGCGGCTCGGCCAAGCGGCCATCAAGTTCGGGTCAGCAGCCGCTGCCAACATTGATCGTGGCCTCTCAGCGGGTGCCAGCTACGCTGCCGCTGGTGTTGGCGAGGTCGGCCGCATGGCCGCTGCACCGGTCACCAACGCAGGCGCAGCGGTGAAAGATGCCTGGTCCCAGGGCGTTGCGCAGAGCGGTGGTGTTCCGCCGGCAGCAGCATCGCCGCCGGCAGCGACGCCCACGCCATCCCCGGAACGGCTAGAAGCCGGCAAACAGCGATTCAGCGACGCAGCAACGGTCGCCAAGGCAACAACGACAGCGGTCAAAGGGGCCACGTCCACCAGCGGTGGCGGCAGTGGTAACCCGACGATTGCCCCAACCAACGACGAGAGCTAACACGCATGAGCAGCACCAAAGACCTACTGCAAACGCCCGTCGGCCAGCGTCCCAGCTCGCCGCCGATGTCACCACACCACGATTCGGCTCGCAAAGGCTGGACCGACAAGTTAGAGAAATCGGAGAGCGACAAACGCGCATGGCGCTGGGCAGCGGTGGGCGGCTACGCGTTGTCGGTGCTGCTGGCTGGCGGCCTCATTGCCGTGACCAATCGGCCACCGCCGAAGCCACTCATTGCGCGCATCAACACCGATGGCGCCCCCCAGGTCGTGGGCTATGCGAGTCCCAACTACACGCCCGGCCAAGCCGAGATTCGCTACTTCCTCAAACATTGGGTGGAGCTGGTGCGCACCGTGCCGCTTGATCCGGTGGTGGTGAAGTCGGCATGGAGCGAGGCCTACAGCTTCATGACCCCGGCCTCAGCAAACAAGCTCAATGCCGAAGCCCGCGTGCCGGGTTCGACCATGAGCAAGGTCGGCCAAGAAACCGTCACCACCCAAGTGACCTCCGTAGTGCCCGTGTCGGCCGACAGCTACCAGGTGCGGTGGGTCGAAACCAGCTTCACCGATCAGGGCCAGGTGAAAGAGCGGGCAACGTGGACATCCACGTTCACCGTCAAGCAAAGCACACCAGATCCCAAGATCGAGCTGGTGAACCCGCTCGGCTTGTTCATCACGGACTTCAATTGGCAGCGCGACATCGGTAGCACCCCCTAAATTTTTCGCCTAAGAGTGCAAACACTATGCAAACCATAAAGACCTCTCTTCTGCCCCTGCTGCTGTTGTCCGCCGGTATTGCCAATGCGCAGACCACGCCACAAGTGCCCTCGATCACCAGCGCGCTCAACGACAACAGCACCGCTGCTGCGAACGCAACGCCGTTGGCGAACAACGCCCCTGCACCCGCGCCGGCATACGTGCCGCCGCCCGTCACGCCGGAGCGCGTCGCCCCGCGTGTTGCCAAAGCGCGGTCCGACTTCGACAGCAAGCAGCGCGCCCAGGTCGCCGAATACGTCGGCCAGGCGCGACAAGCCCCGACGAGCAGCAGCACCGCCAACATTGGCGGGCAGACGATCTTCACCTATCGCCCTGGTGCGCTCTACACGATCTATGTCGGTGCCGGCCGTCAAACCGTCATCGACTTCCAGCCCGGCGAGCAGCTGACCGGCGAAGTCAACGGGTCCGATACGGTGCGGTGGCTGATTAGCCAGGTCACCAGCGGCACCGATGCCGGCGAGCAAGTGCACCTGGTACTCAAGGCGACGGAGGCGGGTGTAACCAACGACCTGTTCATTGCCACCAATCGCCGCACCTACCTGATCACCGCGCGCAGCGTGTCGGATTGGAGCATGCCGAGCGTGTCGTGGCAGTACCCGATGGACACATGGAAAGCGCAGCAAGCCGTCGCGGCCAAGCGCGAAGCGGTCGAGCCGGTGGCCGTGGCCCCGGATGCGCTTCACTTCAACTACGACATCAAGGGCGGCCGCTATTCCTGGAAGCCCATGCAGGTCTTTGACGACGGTGCGCAGACCTATATCCGCATGCCGGCCACGCTCAATGCGACCGACGCCCCGGCCCTGTTCTTGATCGAAAAGGGTGAGCCGCTGCTGGTCAACTACCGCGTTAAGGGTGTGGCGAACGGCACCACCGGCCCGACCTACATCGTGGATCGGGTGTTTGATCGCGCCGAGCTCCGCGTCGGTGCCAAGCAAACCATCACGATCCGCCGTCGCTAATCACAGAGGTGCCGCATGCAGACCACGAACGGAACCCCGGCTGACGACGAACGCGATCCGGTCACTGGTGAATCGGCCAGCGAAGGCTATCAGCCACCGCAGGACGCACCCATCCCGCTGGCAACGCCAAAGCCGAAGATCAAGACCCTGGACAAAAAGAAGGTCGGCATCATCGCCGGCATTGCGGGTGTGTTGATCGCATTCGCCTTCGTCCAGGCCTTCATGCAGAAACCAAACCAGAACAAGCCCAAGGAGCAGCAGCCGACCGCAAACATGTCCACCAAGCCCGAGGCGTTCAACGCGTTGCCCGGCGACTACGCCACGGCCGCCCAGCAGCGCGCAGACCGCGCGCCGAAGCTGGGGCCACCGATGCCGGGGGAAGTGGGTCAAATGCAGTACGAAGCCCAACAGCAGGCCAGCACGCGGGCTTACGGCGGCGGTGCACAGCCGCAAACAGCGGCTCAGCAGTTTGCGGCCCAACAGGATCTACAGCGCATGCAGCAGGCCGCCAATGCCCGCTACGCGAAAACCAGCTTCCAGCAAAGCGGTGGACCTGGTGCAGCCGGCAATCCGGGTCAGTTCGGTGGGCAGCCGCAATTTGGCGGGCTGCCGCCCAGCTCGCCCGAGACGCTGGAGCAGCAACAGCTACTGGCCCAAGCCGCAGCGGCTGCCGCCGCAGCTGGTGGACCGGACAAGACCGCCCGCGACGATGCAAACCGTCAGGATGACAAACGCCAGTTCATGGACGAGAAACGGGATACCGGCACGCTGCAATCGCGTCTCACCTCGCCGGCCACGCCCACCGTCGTGAGTGCCGGCACGCTCATCCCTGCCCTGTTTCTGACCGGGATCAACAGCGATCTACCCGGCCTGATCACCGCACAGGTGTCACAGCCGGTCTATGACACCCCAACCGGGCACCACGTCATCATTCCGCAAGGCTCGGTGCTGATTGGTGCGTATGACTCGCGGGTGACCTTCGGGCAGAACCGCGTACTGCTGGTCTGGCAGCGCCTGCGCTTCCCGAACGGCTCTAGCCTAGACCTGGAAGGCATGCCCGGCGTGGACCTGTCGGGCTACGCGGGCGTATCGGACAAGGTGAACAATCATTGGGGCAAGGTGCTATCGAGCGTGCTGCTGTCCAGCACGGTTGCGGCGGCGGTGGCCACCGCCGAAGGGGATAGCTTTTCCTCCTTCCAGCGTGACGCCGGTCAAGCCGCTTCCCAGGGCGCAGCGCAGCAGATCAACCAGGCCGGCGCACAGCTGCTTCAACGCAGCATCAACATCCAGCCGACGCTGGAAATCAGGCCAGGCCAAAGGGTTGCGGTGATGGTCAACAAAGACTTGGCGCTGCCGCCCTATGGCCCGTGATCGCGATCTAACGTGTGCAATATCGATAAACTCCGAGGGCTTTACCAACCACCCAACGGAGCCAAAAGCTATGCCTGCAAAAGCCGCTCGGCGACAAGTTGTCGCGAACGTGGCCCCCAAGCAGATGAAAGCGATTGACCGCGATGCACAGCGCGCCGGACTCAGCCGGCGAATGTTTATGCAACACCTCATGGAAGAATTTCTGCTTCAACCCACCACCCTTGTGGCCGGCGGGATCTATCGCAAGCTAGATCGCGAACGTCTCCGCTTCCACCTGTCCGTTCCACTGCACAACGCTGTCAGCAAATACGCCAAAAAGCTGGGCGTCACGATCAGCGTCGTTATCACCACCGCTGTAGCCAATCGCTACCCGCTCTAGGAACAACTACATGGCCCGTCAAGCATCGGCACTGCCGAAAATCCCCGTCAAAACCGAACGCGTCACCAAGCGCCTGCAATTCGACCCGGCGTTAGTCAAGCGCGTTGACGCCTTCTGCGACTTCTACGCGCAAACCGCTGGCGCAAAGCCAGATTGGAACGATGCAGCCGTTGCGCTGATCGACCACGCGCTAGAGCGCAATCGCGAGTTCGCCAAGTACCTCGCCGAGCAAGCCAAGCCGGCCGCATGACCGCACCGTGACGCCCTGAACCGATGCGGCCACCCTCGCGTGGTCGCATCGGACAACCGCCGGAGTTAGTTCATGAACGCATCCGAAAAAAGCCTGGGATACCGCATCGGCGAAATGCTCTACGCCATGTCGCAGTGGTCACGCCCAGCCCGCGCCAGCATTGTGATCGTTGGCATGCTCGCCGCCATCGTGTTTTTCTGGCTGTCCATGCCGGCCGCCGCCGTCGCCATCGGCTTTGTCTCGCTGGCGACGTTCTGGCTGCTGCTGCCCACCGATCCGCCGGCAGACCCAAACAGCGCTGCCAACGACTCGGAGGGCTGACCATGCGCCTGTGGATCTGCGAGAAGCGCGACCAGGCCAAGAACATCGCCCCGCTACTGGGCAACCCAAAACCTGGTCAGGGTTATATCGATACCGACGATGGCCGTGTCACGTGGGCACGTGGCCACCTCCTGGAACAAGTCGCCCCACCGGGCTACGACAAAGCATGGGAGGCCTGGAATTTCGACGTCCTGCCCATGATCCCCAGCACATGGAAGCACCAACCGACTGCCGACAAACAGCGCGAGCTGGCCGTGCTGCTGGCCAACATCCCCAAGGCGACCGAAATCGTCATCGCCACCGACTGCGGAGCCGAGGGCGAAGCAATCGCCCGTGAGCTACTGGACCACGCCGGCTATCGAGGTTCGGTGCGCCGGCTGTGGTACTCCGCGCTCGACGCGGCAAGCCTCACCAAGGCGATCGCCAATCTGCGGCCAGGGGAAAGCAGCGAGCCGCTGTATTGGGCAAGCCAGGCACGCTCGCGCGCCGACTGGCTCATGGGCATGAATCTCAGCCGCGCCTACACCCTGCGATCCCGTGCCGCTGGCGGGAAAGGGCCGCGCCATGTGGGGCGCGTGATGTCCCCCACCCTCGCCCTGGTCGTGCGCCGTGATGCGGCCATCGAGGCGTTCCGCGAGGCGACCTACTACGACATCGAAATCACCGCGCAAACAGCGCTCGGCGCCAGTGTGGTGTTGACGCATGCGCCCGTGGATGAGGGCCGGATCTTCGCCCGCGCCGACGCCGAAGCCATCATTGCAGCCGCCACCGGAGCCAGCGGACCGCTCGCTGTCGCCCACGAAAGCAAGTCGCAGAAGCCCCCCGCCCTGATGACGCTTTCGCGCTTCCAGCAGCTGGCCTCGCGGCGATTTGGCTGGAGCGCCAAAAAGACGCTCAACATCGCGCAAAGCCTGTACGACAAGGAGCTGACCAGCTACCCACGCACGCCGTGCATGGTGTTACCCAATGAGCAGGAAGCAGAAATCCCCCGTGTGCTGGAAACGCTCGCCCAGGTGCCAGGACTGGCGCGGCACGTGGCAGCACTGACCGTCAACAAACCCACCATCCGGCCCACTGTCTTCAACAGCGCAAAGATGGAAAAAGACAAAGCAGAACACCATGCCATCGTGCCCACGGGTGTGCCGCTCGCCAGCCGCACGCTCAGCGATGACGAGCAAACCGCCTTTCTGCTGATCGCGCAGCACTACATTGCTGCGCTGCTGCCGGACTACACGTTCAACGAAACACGCATGACGCTGGATGCCGGCGGGGTGCCGTTTACTGTCACTGGCCGCGTTCCCACCGGCCAAGGCTGGAAATCCGTATTTGGCACGGACCCGGACAGCGAGGACGAGGACGACACTGCCACCCCTGCGCTGACTGACATCCAGGACGGCACGCGCTGCACTGTCGCTGCGGCCGCACTACGGCCGAAGAAGACGCGACCGCCCAAGCGCTATACACAAGGCGACTTGATCGCTGACATGCTCGATGTCGGCAAGTTCGCCACCAACCCCGAGGTGCGCAAACGCCTGAAGGAAAACGCCGGCATCGGCACCGAGGCCACGCGCGGAGACATCATCGAAAACTTACTCGAGCGCGGCTACCTGGAGCCGCAAGGCAAATTCATCGTCAGCACGCCACTGGCGCGTGAGCTGATAGCCATGCTGCCGGCGCCGATCACCGACGCCGCCACTACTGCGTTGTGGGAGGAAAAGCTGGACGAGCTGCGCCGTGGCTTGGTGCCGATCGAAGCGCGCGACGAGTTCGTTTCCAAGGTCGCCGCCAACGTCACCCGCATCATCGAAGCGGTGCGGGGCGATGCGACCAAGGCTGCCGCTAACCGCCTGCCCAGCGAAGGCCAGCTGCGCTATGCCCAGCTCATCGCAATGGAGTTGGGCGTCCCGCTGCCGGCCAACGCCGTCAGCTCCCACGTGGCCGTGCAGGCGTTCCTAGATGCCCACAGCGCTACCTACGGCAATTTGCCGCCCAGTGAGAAGCAGCTCGCCTACGCGGAGAAGCTGGCCGCCGAGAAGGGCATGACCTTGACCGACGAGCAGCGAGGCGCACGTGCCGCGCTGGGCGCATTCCTGGACCTACACGCGCCCAAGAAGCCCAAGGCATCCCCCGCCAAGAAGACGACCACCAAAGCCGCGAGGAAGCCGAAAGCCAAAGCGTGATAAACGCCTTGTTGCATGCTTGCATGCAAGCATGCAAATCGGTAGAGTGGCTGTGTACACACATTGCACACCTAAGCACACGCAGGAGTTTCAGATGGCCGTTATTTGCCGCACCCGACGCTACCGGGGCAGGTGCTAAATGAAGCTCCTGCGCCATCCTGCGTTAGCGCTGGTCAGGGGCATGATCGCAGCCGGTGGCTGCTGGCTAGCGCCGCTCCCCCTGATCTATCCGATGGTGACCACTGGCGAGTGGTCAGTTGCCCGCGTGTTGTTTGCGGTGCTGTTTGCAGTGCTTGGCCCATTGATCGGTCGCGTGATCGCACGCGCCACGCTGGCGAGCTGGCGCAACCGCCAGCCCAGCACCCCCCCTGCTGTCTGACTTGGAGATTGCACGATGACCAACACGCCTATCGCCGATGCCCCCATGCTTCCACCGGTTCCGGCCGTCAGCACCACCGTCCGGTGTGTAAGCTGCAACATGCTGCTGGCGACGGCATACCCAAACGACATAGCAATGACCGCGCCCGATACCCATCTTGCCGACGATGGCGATGCCATCCCGCGTGCACCCCGCCAAGCCGACGGCGCGCCCTGCATCTCGATGGCGATGCTCGGTGCTTGCCCGCAATGCCACACACGGCAGTGGTATCTAGAAGTCACTCGACATCCCGGCGGGGAGAGCAAGATGTATGACACGCTCGCCAACGATGAGACGTGGGAGCAGCTGTTTGTCACGGCCACGGCGGTGGACGCGCGACCGTGGCGGATCTACGCAGTGGACACCGCCGATGGCGCGGTGCATCGGCATGTCATCGGCCCAATGCCCATTCTCGACATCACCGGAGCCATCAATGCGAGTGGCGTCAGTGCCTGCGGCAGTGGCACGTTTTGGCGCGACGCGGCGAGCGTCGCCACAGCGCTGCTGCCACAGCTGGAAGCTGTGGAGCGCCAGCTAACGCCGAACAGGTCCATCCAATGATTACCCACAAGGATGAGCCGGGCTGGGTGCCGATCCAGCCCATGAGCAGCGGCTATTACTGGTTCCTCGACCAATATGGCTCGCCTCCCGAAATTGTTGAGGTGGACGTAGACGAAGCGTTTGTGCACCTCATCGCGCGCGATTCGCCACTGTATTTCCCAGGAGCAGAAACACTGCCAGCGCCCGAACGCGTTGCGTTCGGCACCTACATCGGTCCGCTGGAGTTTCAAAGCGCCCTATCTGACACCGGCTTGATGCGGTTCAAATTTGAGCAGGAAGCTGCGGTGCCGCGTGGATAACCTCGATTGGTCCCAATTCACCCCGCTCGATCATCTGATCGCGCTGGCGCTGATCGTTGGATGGGTCGGGCTGATTGGCCTGTTCGTAGCGCTCGCGGTCAAGCTCGCATTACGCGTGTATTCCCTAGTGTTGCCGCGCCGCATGAATACCCAAGTCATAACCGTAGGCCGTTGTGCCGCTTGTGGTCGCACAAGTGAGCAGTTCACCCAGCCACTGCGTTGCCAACACTGCAATTCTCCCGAAGTGACTTGCGATCACCCATCAAGCCGGTGTGATAGCGGCGCCTTCGTATGCAGCTGGTGTGGTGCCAAACACGGTGCGAGTGAGGCTAGATTGGTGGCAGACGTCTGCGACTTGATCAACAAGCAGGGCAAACCATGAAAACCGTCGCAACCAGGTGCCGGCCTGGTCGTCCCATTGCCCCGCCCCGTGTTTCCGACCTGGAAAAAGCACTGATTACGCATGCCAGGGGCCTTCTCGAAAATGCCTTTCCCGACGCCGATTCACGATGGATCGAGGGCGCATCACGCTTACAGGTTCTGGGAGACCGTGCCGGCCTGGCAGATCAAGAGAAGCGCGCATGCCAAGTCGTCCTTGCGTTCATGGACTTCGGCCAGAGCAGGCGAAAGGTGACCAAGCCAAACACTGACAACGTGGAGCGACATGAACAGTGACGACAGCCCACAAGATCAACTCATGTCGTATGGAGTGATGCACGGTTGGCGGTTGGAGGTGTGGAAGTCGGGATTCTGGCTGGATACGTACGAATACCGCATTCGGCCAGTGCCAAAAAGCGGCGACAGCCCCGACGCGGACCCACCTTTTTTTGGGTGTGCCTACCGATCCGTGGACGATGCGAAAGCTGCTTGCCTTGAGACCTTCAAAGAAAATATGCGACTCGGGCATCTGAAACCCATTGTGGTGTGATTTGGTAATTGGTTTTTGGCAGTTCAAGCGGAGGCGTGACCGCACGCGGTCACCGGCTTGGGGTGCTACGCACCGATGTCGCGTGCCGCGTCATCGCCAGTCGGCCCTAATCCTCGCCCCTGCGCGCTCCGCTTGCAGAAGCCGCCGCGTCATGCAGCCACATGCCACCGAGGACGCACGACGCATGACAGATCCTCAACAGCGGGTCAGCAGGGAGTGAGGTGTGGAGCTGGTGATGTGTCCAGCCGTTGGGACGGTGGCCGGCTTCGGAAGCGACCAGGTGTGGAGCGTTGCCGGGGACCAGGCGCAGCGATCGACCAGGTGCAACAACCCCCGGCATTGCCGCGAGTGTTCCAAGAATAGGATGTGCAATTGCATGCATGACAGCTTGCATTCTTGCATGCAAGCATGCAAATAGGTATTATGTAGGTGTGCCAAGACACCGCACACCACATCCGGAGCAATGCCATGCATCACCCAAACCAAGAGCATGAAAAGCAGCCCGCGAGTTGGCTAGATGCCGAGCCTGATGAGCGTCAGTTTATGGACGAGGCGGATGACGCAGAGGGTTGGGAGCTGGCCGCGCTTCGCGCCGTCGGTGTGACAGAGTTTTTGGATCTGGACGATGAGCCTGCCGTCCGTGACACCCCTGCCGGCACTGAGCCGGATTGGTGGATCATCCGGAAGACCTATAAGAACGGCCGGGAGAGGGACGATTTTTACCTGTATCGCACCCGTGAGGCTGCCGAGTACGACATCGAAAACTAAGACTGGCACTGGACGGGGCTGCGGCCCCGTCTATTCACAGCAATAAGCCGAGGAGCCACGACATGCACGACGACGACATGCAAGAGCAATCATTCCAACGCTACCGCTGCCACATGCGCACTCGCAGCGGTATGTTTGCGCAATACGATGGCTATGTGGATGTTGTTAGTGCGTCCGACGATCCGCACGAGCTGCACCGTGCAGCAGTGGCCGAGTTGCGACGCACCGCATTTCCAGACTATTCCGCCTCAATGTGGCAGCTCGAAAAAGCCGAGCCGATCAACAGGCACTAAGGATGCTGTTTGCCTGGTCATCAAGCTGGCCATCCTCTCAGGCGTTGAGACGAGAGCCAGCTAAACAGGCGGCATCCAACAAACAGGAGCCGACATGAATCTATATTCTGTTTTGGTGTACCTCACGGCCGCGAGTATTACCGTTGCCGTGGTCAACCTCATCCTATCGCGACACGCTGTCACGCTTGGCCTACTGACGCCGTTCGAGTACCGCAAGAGGGTCGCAATCATCGTAATGATGCTGCTTACCCTTTTCATGGGCTTGTGGTGGCTTAGAGCGTAGTCATCAACGCCGCCGGCCAAAACGGATTCCCGGCTTTTAGGCGATCAACGGCGAGGTGAAATCTCGCCGCGATCTTCCAACCAGGTGCGGACCATTTCGCCGGCGAGCTTGCTCAACGCGTACACCGCAACCAGGCCAACCAGCCACGGTGCAGCCATGTCGGCCATCTGCTCGGTGTACGCGCTCGCGTGCGGATCGTTCAGCACGAACAGCAGCATGGCGAACAGAAAGTACAGCGTAAACACAACGCCGAAGCCGACCAGGCCAGCGCGTGACAAGCCACGCAAAAGCGGCAGCAGCTGAGCGTGCAGAAACGTATTCATGGCGGAACTCCATCGAAGGACGGACAAACTCTAGCACTGCTGTCGCAGCTACTTTGGCCAGCCTCGCTGTAATGGAGCGCGAGTTGATCGTCAAGCGCACCCGTGCCGGACTGGAAATGGCCCACCAGCTTGGCCGCAGAGTCGGCCGCAAGCACCTACACCAAGGACCAATGGGGGGTTCAGCCGACATACGTGTAAAAATGACTCGCAGAATCCTATTTCTTTTGTGAAAACATGAAGTTGCCAGATAAAACGGCGCTTCCATCGGCTCATCCACTACCTCGTCCCTTTCGAGGTTCGGCACGCTGTAACTGTCTTGCGGCGAGTGTGCGAGGCCGGTCGGTCACAGGGTGTGTAATAGACGGACGCCGCCGGCTTCACAGCAGGGCTCGCAAGGACTATTCGGAGTACACGGAGCTGGGATTGAGGGCCGGCAGGAATCTGTGAAAAAGTTCTTTACTAACAGCAAGTTATCCCACTTTTGGCTGTTTTTTGCACGAATCCCTGCCGACCCTCAAGGTGAGCAAGACGGCTCTATACGCCGCGCTGAGATCCACTAGTGCAGCCGACTCCTGACATTCCGTGCAGTCGTCTTCTGAGAATGACAACGGTGGGCAACTTGAATCTCCCTTTATGGCTAACGCTTGAATTAAGCCGAGTTGCGAAGCAACTTCGGCTTGAATGAATTGTTAGGGCGCACCCGGCGTAGCTTTAAGATGCTCAAACTTGCGCAGCTTTGAGACAAGCACTCTGGCGCCGCTATCATCAATGAATTTCTCGTAGAGGGTAGTGCTCTTTTTGAAGTGCAGATTCAGGCAATTCATTACCTTGCCAATAGCTGCAAGCATGGACTGCACGTGCTCTCGGCTGATACCACTGAGAGCGTGTGCTGCTCGATTGGTGGCGTACCCGTGATCTTGATGAGCGATGCGTTTGTTTCGGTGCTCTCTTGCGAAAGCCGCCTGCTTATGCGCTGCCTCGCACAGAGTCTCCAGTTCATGCTTTAGCGCGGGATCCTCAATCAAAGTGAGCAATGAGTGAATGGTTAAATTCTTCTTGCCGCGGGTCTCAGGCGGGTCAGTCATCCGAGATATGCCAAGCAAAACGCTATCCCACATTTCGTCTTGAGTGATCTTGAAAAATAGTGCAGCGGTGCGGTTCAAAAGCTCCACTGTCTCTTGATCCGAACCGAATAGCTGCCGGTACTGTTGCCACACCATATGTAGTTCAATCAGCTTGCGATGAAGCGTTGCGAAAGCCGTACCAAGCTCATCGCCCATCAACGTTACGTAGTTGGCGTGTACTTCATCCATGGACTGCGTTGATGTCATGTAGTGCGTCCTAACGGCTGAATTAAGCCGACTGACGAAGCCAGTTCGGTTTGAATGAATTTTTAGGCTTTCAACAGCTGAAGCAGAACAATTGCTGCGTTTGCGGCCGTGAGAACCAATATGGCCCACGTGAGGCGCGCCATTGTGCGCGTGAGGGAGAGCATGCGAGCGTTTTCTCGAGCCAATTTACGATGTGCAATCTCCTCACGGTAGAAGCTCGTGCCGACGACGGTACTTTTGGCCAGATCGTTGTAGCGGTTGACCAAGTCGTCGTCAGACATTGCGGCGATTTGCTCATGTGTTGGCGCCATCCCCATGACACTTCCTTTCAAGGCCTAACGCCTGAGTTAAGTCGCACCGCTTTGTGGCGGCGGCAGAGTCACAATCCTACGTGACTTTTCCGGCGCCGCCACAAAGCGGTGGGACAGAGGCGCTGCCGGCGACGCCGGCCACTGCGTGGAATTGGCCGTTATGTGCGCTGGCGGCCTCGCCGCGAGAGTGCTTGCAGCGCAGCTCCAAATGATCGAGCATCAAACATCACTGTTTGATAGGTCGATCATGACATCACCCATGTCCATCACCACCTTGGCCGCCCTCGCCAGTGCCGGCGTGCTGCGCACCGTGCAGCTGGTCGGCCAGGTCGGCGGCTACACCGTGATGGTGCGGGTTGGCCAAACCGAAAAGCAACTGACCGGCCAGCGTGGCGAGCCACGCGTGTTTGCCTCGCTCGACACCGCCGCCACCCAGCTGCTCGCGCTCGGGGTGACGGTGTTCGAGGTGTTGCCGGCCAACTACGTGCGTGCGCCCAAGGTCTACCGACGCGGCCGCCCTGCCGCGTTGAAGGAGTTGGCCAAGATCCAGCGCCAGGCCAAACCCGCCAAGCCGGCCAAGAAGCCGGCCGGCGCGGCGGCGGTGGCCACCGCCGCCAAGATCCTGCCCAGCGATCGGGCGCAGCTGAAATTGCCCGGCCTGCCGCGCACCCGCAAGACCGCCCGCACCGCTGGTGCCGGCGCATGAGCGGCACCGTCCCGGTGGAAGGCATGACATGGGATCTGGGAGCCTTGCGTGAGGACGTCAGGGCGGCGTTTGGCCCCGACCAGCGGCGACTTGTAGCGCAGAGCATCCAGTCCGTGAGTGACCGGCGCAGGTTCAGTGCCTATCACTACCAGGAGGCCATGCGGATCATTGCCGCCAAAGTGGACGGCCGGCCTGGCGATGAACTGTTGCCGATCATGATGGGAGTCGATGACAACGACACAGGCTCATTTGAAGATGCCAGGTTTATTGCTTACGCCAACATTGTTGCCTGCATGCATAGCATGCGATCGGTGGCGGATAACTTGGTGCACCTAGTCTATTACGCCACCGGAATGAATCGCGATGCGGCGACCTGCATCAAGAAAGAGCGGTACATTACGTGGGAGACTGTCCGTAAAAAGCTGATCCCAGCTGCCGTTAAAGCGGAGTTGGATGCGCTACATGAGCATGCCGATTTCAAGTACCTCTGTGCGCTCGACAACCATTGCAAACACCGCAGCATCGTCGATATTGGCTATGTGATCAGCATCACCGATGACACGCACGGCATGCGCATCAAAGCCTTCACCCATGATGGGATCGATCACGCTCCCCAGTGGGTCAGGCCATTTCTCACATCCGAATATCAACGTCAGGACGCGGCGATCATGCGTGCAGGCAATCATCTAAACGGCTACGTGGCGCAATGCCGCAAGGACTGACGCCGTGCAGCGACAGCCAGTAATGGAATTGCCCGGTCTGTCCGCCGATCAGCGATGCCGGCACAAGGCCGGCATCAAGTGTCGTTAGGTCACGGACATTCGGGAAGGCTCAGCAAATTGTCCGGAGTATCGTGATCGGCAGTGGTCCGCAGATATTTCCTTCCGCTTCTTGACGTTGCCACGATCACATCTCTCTCATGACCTCCGACATGAGTGAAGAAGGCATATTTGTCTGTCTCGATCCCATTGATGGCTTCATCAAGGCTTAGCTTCCATCGCTTGCCGTCAGAACCCGTGCCGCCAACGTGCGTGATGCGGTTATATTTATCTTGGCGATCATCTTTATTGATGCAACCAATCTTGTGTCGACTTGCCACGTACTTTCTCCTTGATATGCCGGAGATCCTCTCCGGTCAGGTAATATATCCAGAAATACAAAGAAATTCATTGTCAGGTCGATAAAGCTAGAGCTCGCTAGTCTAGTTCGCCTAGCTTTTGAACAGCACATCTTGAACCCAGCAACTGCCAACGGAGCAACACTCATGACGATCAGAGCAAGTGCATTCGTGCTTAAAAGGGACATTGATGTCCCCTTGGGTTCAGTGTTCACTTTCGAGGAAAATTGGTTTTTCAGGGCACAGGTGGGCGATCGTCGCAACATCCAGGACGTCGGGATCAACCTAACGGACGGTGCCCAATCTATTGAACTCACGGATCCCACAAACGCAATTACCCTTGCGCCCGATCTAGAGCTTGAGTACCGCGTGATTGGTGCGATCCGCGGACCAGGCACGCCACCGCTCGCGTCACTCGCATGGAGCGTTGGTGGCGGTCACGCCATTTCAATGGTGGACAAATTTATTGCTCTTGACGGCGGTAAAGAGACAACAGATGTCCGCATAGGCCACGTGTTTTTTGCGACGCACTGGGGCGTATGGGTGATCGATACCAACGGTAAGCCGATCAGTCCCGATCCGCTGTTTGTGATCGGCGCCGACCCATAACAAGCACCGTGCCGGTTGCAGGCCTACCGTTTCCACACCGCAATCGGCGCCGGTAAATCCTCACCAAACTCGCTGTGGCGTGCAACAACCGACGCCCAGCAGCGCCGTAACTCATCAACATCGATGTCCTCGCGTGGCGTCGACACATAGCCGCGACCGCCGCAGTCGCTGCAAAACACGTCCAAGCCTTTGCAGCTCGGGCAGCGTGCAAATTGCCAGAACGAGCGGTGCATGAACACGCCAGCGAAACAGAAGTAGCAGACGATCCCCGCTTGATCCATCGTTCCGCACGGGCCGCCGCACGCGTCACACACGCCAGGTGGGCCGAATAGCCACGGATCGAGTCGAGGTCGTTTGCGATTGCCCATGCACCACATTACCCATGCCGATGTCGCAGAACATGCGAAAACCAGGCAGTGCCGTGAATCTGATCCAATCCAGGCGGGGGCGTGACCGCAAGCGGTCACCGGCTTGGGGTGCTACGCACCGATGCCGCGTGCCGCGTCATCGCCAGTCGGCCCTAATCCTCGCCCCTGCGCGCTCCGCTTGCAGAAGCAAAACCCCGCCCCGTCCAGCACGCCGTTTTTCGACCAGCGCCGCGATGACCAGCGTCGCCAGGGCCAATGCCCGGCATCCAGCACCCCGGCCTTGATGCGTGCTCATAGTGCGCTTCCTTCGCATCGACGCAGCGTTATTGATCGCCAGCATGCCCCGAACATCGCATGGCGCGGCCGCCGTGCTAGGGCGAATCCTCACCCGTTCGCACTCCCTGCGGTCGCTTGCGCTGCGGCTTCCGGGTTCCCCCTTGCACGCCAACCTTATCCGCCATGCGCCTGATCGGTGCGCGATCAATAACCCCGCGCCGAAAGGAACGCACTATGAAAAAACGCACGCATCAAGCCCTCACAACGGTGCTGGAAAACTTGCCGGCCATCATCACGGCCCTGGCGACGCTGGTCACAGCCATCGCGGCGCTGGTCGAAAAACTCAACTAAGGAGGAACGGGGCGAAAGCCCCGTTTTTCGCTTCGCTGCATCCGCCAAGAGCAACAGCAAAGCACGACGGCGCAGATCCACATGCCAGACGGGGACGTGACCGCAAGCGGTCACCGGCTTGGGGTGCTGCGCACCGATGCCGCGTGCCGCGTCATCGCCAGTCGGCCCTAATCCTCGCCCCTGCGCGCTCCGCTTGCAGAAGCACGCCGGCATCGGCTGCGCCGATCAGCAACGTCGCCCCCCGCTTGCCCACCGCTACCGGCGACCAGGTGGACGGCACCACCTGGTCGCCGGCGGCCGTTGGCCGCACGCCGAGGACAAGCCGGGGACGAGCTGCAATAGGCAGGCCCGCCCACCCGTGACCCACCGCTCCCCCGACGCCTGGGGATGGATACAACCATCCCCCACGGCGACGGGCAGCGCTGGCGCGCTGGCCGTGGATCACGCGTGGACGGCCGCGATGTTGGCAAAAGCGGGTCAGCAGGGAGTGATGTGGCCGGCCTGGTGGCGCGTGCTGCCCTTTGCACGTGATCGAGCTTCGGGCCGTGGCTTGGGTAGAGCGTTGCCGGGGACCAGGCGCAGCGATCGACCAGGTGCATGGACCCCCGGAGCCAGATCGAGCGCAGGCCGTTCCATGCGGGGCGTGCATGAGCTAGCATCGTGGTGTGCAAACACACTGCACACCAAGCACGCATCCAATTGCCAGGAGAGTGACGACGATGGCCAAGACCGAATCCAAAGCACCGGCACCAGAGCAGCACGAACGCGATCGCTTCGACGTGGTTGCACCACACCCGTACACCAAGCGCGGCGGAGAAGCAGGCACCGAGTGGTTCCGCTGCGGTGTTGCGTTCCCTAACCAGGGCGGTGGCTATACGCTCAAGCTGCGTACCGTCCCGGTGGCGATCGACGGCGAAATCACGCTGATCGTGAAGAAGCGCGAGCCGAGGGACAAAGGCGAAGATTGGAACCTGCCGGAGTAAACCGGGCGGAACTCGCCAATCAGCAAAAAGCCGTCGGAGATCCCGGCGGCTTTTTTGTGCCTCAGTGCCGCAGATCCACCCAGGCATCGGGCGGCGGCAACATGTTTTTGCCGGTGCCCTTGCAGGGCTTACACGTCACCCTCTCAGTGAGGCCGGGCCAACCACCCTCCCCGCCGCACATTGGGCATTCGTCATCGGGAGCCTCTTGTTCTTGCATGTGTGTCGCCCTCGCCAGTGATGGGCGAAGTGTGGCACGCGCACACGTGGCTGCGCTGCCGGCGACGGCCAATCGCAAAAGCGGGTTTGCAGGGTGATGTGTGTGGCCTGGTCATGCATGCCGGCCTTGTCACGTGATCGAGCTTCGGGCGGTGGGCTGGGCAAAGCGTTGCCGGGGACCAAGCGCAGCGATCGACCAGGTGCACCGACCCCCTGAGTTTTACCCGGCGCAGGTGTTCCAAGGGCAGAACGCAGTGTGTGCATGCATGCATGTTTGCATGCTTGCATGCATGCATGCAATTGGCTAATATGGAGTTGTGCAAAGACATTGCACACCTTGCAGAAGCCAACGGAGATAACTGCCATGTTTACAGCGTCTGACATCATCCATTCGCACACCCGCGCCAACCTGTTGGAGGACGGCGACCTGGTGGACGTGTCTGCCCTCGCCCGCGAGGCCGGCTTTAAGGTGCCGGTTGCCGTCACGCGGGCCGTCTGGGCCGACTGCGTGGCATGGAGCCAGGAGGACACCAAGCGCAAGCATGTGCCGCAGGACGAGCAAGGCCGGCTGTGGGATGTGCTGTTCATGGCGCGCAACTTCGCCGCCCGTGGCGGTGACGCCAACCGCGTGCCGTTCGCCCTGCATCGGGTGCCCCGTGAGGGCCGAGGCCACCAGGCCCGCATTGTGACCCTGCACATGCACATCGGCCCCGGCGACGATGCCGAGCCGGTCATCACCATCATGCAGCCCACCGAAGACTGACCCCCTTTTTTTGCCTAGTGGTGTGCAATGGTATTGCACACCACTGGCCGGAACGATCGAGGAACCGACGATGGACCAGGCCAAGACCACCGAGCAGATCCACGGCGTGAGTGTTGACGCCGGTCTGCGCCAAGCCGCATGACTGCCGCCGACAACGTGCGTGCACTGATCGCCGACCACCGCCGCCATGAGCGCGCCTGCCGGGCGCATGCAGCGCGCTTGCGCCGCGAAGCCCAGCAGCTGCGCGAGCTGCCCGCCGGAGGCGCACGCAGCCTGTTCCGCGCCCACGAGCTGGCACGCAAAGCGATCGCACTCACCGAACAAGCCGACCACGACCGCGCCGCCGCTGCGCTGTTGGCCAACACCCCCAACCACTGACCAGGACACACCGCCATGCGCAAGCTACCCCACCCCGCCTCCCTCACTGCCGCCGAGCGTGCGCAGTGGCGTGATGACCTCACAGGTCCGCGCTATGCCCACCAGCCGCACGACTTGGCCGACGGCTCCCGCTACTACGTTGCCGAAGAACTCGGCCGCATCATCGTGACCGAGTTTCACGGCAAGAGCTTGAAGCTGGACCGCTATTCGTTCCGCTCGCAGGCCGAGGCCGACGCCGAAATTGCCCGGTTCACTGAGCGCCGGCAGCGCGTTGCCGACGCCCACGCCGAACGCCGCGCAGAAGCCAAGCGGCCGCACACGCTGGAAGTGGGGGCCGTGCTGGTGTCCAGCTACGGCTACGAGCAAACCAACGTGGATTTTTACGAAGTCGTCGCCGTGCAGAATCGCACCGTGACCCTGCGCGAGCTGGTCCAGGAGCGGCAGGACACCGGCAACATGTCCGGCACCACCACCCCGGTTCCAGGCCAGTACACGAAGGCCGAGCCGATCCGCAAGCGCGTCAACCCCCGCAATGGCGTCAAGCTGTCCAGCAGCAGCTACGCCCACCCGTGGGACGGTCGCCCGCAATACTGGTCAAGCTACGCTTGATTTATCCTAGTGCGGCAAGCCGCCGCAGTTGTTCACCCTTGGAGTCGTCACAATGAAATTGCGCCACTCGCTTCTGTACGCCATTCGGCACTATTTCGTATTCCTGGTCCTGAGCTGCGCACTTGTCGGCTTTGGCATCCATGGCCTTGCGACCTTTGAGCCGGCCGCACCCAATGCGGCATTTAGCAGTCCAATCAGCGACAACGCGTGGGTGATCTACCTGGTCGGCGTTGTTTGCGGTCTGGGGGGGCTTTTCTGGATCGCGCACAGGTCCCGCTAACGACACGGTAAGGATCGTCAAAATGGACGAACAAACAATGCTGCACATTGTCAACCGCTTGTCGGTATGCATTGCCACCGTATGGCTCTGCTGGATCTTTTATCTACTAGCTTAAAGCTGCGGCGGTAGCTTTTTTTTAGGTTCACGGTGTGCAATGGTTGTGCACACCGTGAACCTGAGGAGAGAACCAACATGGAAACGCCTAGATCCAGCATGGCCCCCGCCCGCACCGGCAGCTATCACACCGCCCATACCGGGTTGCTGCTGCACGTGCGCCACCAGGTCGAGAACGGAGAGCCGCATTTTGGCGTCCACCTCGCTGCACACGTCGGCGACGTGGCAGGCCCGGCGTATTGCACCGTGCGCGGCGTGGCGGCGCTCGATGTCTTCATCTACTCGCCGGCAGCGGTATCGGCGGACGTGGCTGCGCTGGTCGTTGCCGGCGGTCACTACGTTCTCACCTTGGAGGCGGCCGCCCAGCTGGCCGCAGACTTCGCACTGCCAGTGCGCATGCCCCCGGTGATCGAAGGCGCGTAGCGCGCCCGCATGGCGTCCTGGACGTGCCGGCGCAACGCTTCCACGCTTGACCACATCGCGCAGTCCCAACCCGTGGACTGCCCGGAAACGAGGCAATCCCATGCTGATCCATCTTGCGCCCCGGCTGCTTGAGCCGCAGGGCATCCCCACCCGGTGCGAACTGATCGATATTGCGATTGCGCCGTTCGGCCTGCTGCTGCGCAACGGCATCGAGGTTGTCGCCCGCCGCCCATATCCCGCTAAGCGCTACCAGGTGGCGTGTCGCAAGATCGGGCGCAAGGCCATGAACGGTCTGCTGATCGAGGCAGCTGGAACGGTCGAGAGGTTCCGCGTCGTCACGCGTTGGGCGGTCGAGGGGGAAATGCTCTGCACCCACGAGGTGAACTACAGCCTGGCCGACCAGGACCACGATGCCGTGAGCGAAGATGTCCTGTTTTGCAGCCGCCAGGCTGCACAGACGTATCACCAACCCCGCATGGCGGTGCTGGGCAGCGACTGCATCGCGGGCGATGCCAGCGCGTCGTCTGTCACGTCCACCGAGTTCATTAGCGTGTCTGGTCCGGTCGTCACCGGCTGTCGGCAGCAGCTGCGGCTACCCACGATTACGCGCGCCAGGCTGTTCGAGCCGATGTTTGTTTCCCGGCGCATTCCGCCGGCCGACCACGCGTTCCATGTCGAGCCATAGCCCCAATGAATCATGCCGGCAAGGTGATGGCGCTAGGGCTAAATGCATGCCAGGTGCGGTGTGCAATGGTTGTGCACACGGGGATTGCTTGCGGTTTAAGGGCCGCGCGCCGATACTTGGCAGCGATATGACAACGCGGGGCGGACTGCTGCTAGCGCAGTAGACCCCCCGAAAACGAAAAAACCGCCCCGGCAAGGGCGGCTTTTTCATCACTGGACTGGCGGGACACACCAGACCAATGGGGCACAAGTGATACCCCCATCCTAATCCCGCCGGCGAAGCCGTGCAAGAGGGAATAGGATGCGAAGGCCCACAAGCCGAACACCTTGCCCCGCTGCCGTTCATCGGCGCGGGACATGTCAGCAGTAGAGCCAGGCCCACACGCACCAGGCCCAGAACCGACCGCCACCAGCGGCCGGCCGCACAAGCGTGTGCACTGGCGTCAGCCCAAGCCGCTCGCCGGCAAGAAGCGCCGGCCGGGCGTCCTGGACGCGACTCGCGAGGCGCTGGTGCGCGGCCTGGAACAGCGACGCGGCTCGCTGTGGATGCGGATTAGCCGCCACGTCATCGTGGCCGGCTATGCCCTGGAAAAGGCGTTAACGCGGGTCCGGGCGCTGCGTTCGGACGGGGCCGATTCGCTGCTGGCCATGTCCGTGGCATTGCTCTACCTGTCCGACGTGCGCACCGGGTTTGTGGGCAAACCCCGGCAAGCCGGTGGCCGCTGGCAGCGTTACACGCTGCACGACATCGCCCAGCTCGCCTATGGCGGGCAGACAGAGGCCGAGGTGAAGCGGGCGCGCCGATCGATCGACATGATGGTGAGCCTTGGGTGGGCATTCCCCACCAAGCAGGTCCGCCGGCACAAGAAGGACGCCGAGGGCGGCGACCTGTGGCGCAGCGAGCCGGGCGTGCGCCGGCTCAACCTACAACGGTTGTGCGCCATGACCGGCACCAGCTGGTTGCTCAAGCGCGACCGCCAGCACGCCGACCAGGCGCGCGGGTCCGGCGCGGCCTCCTTCACGGAGGCGCAAGCACGCCGTCAATCGCGCCAAGAGGCGGCAACCAGGCCACGCACGGGCGATGCCCGCCCAGCGGCACACCGCGCCACTGGCGACCCGTCAGCGGGCGCACAGAGCGCCACACGGCACATCGCCGACATCCTCTCCCTGTTCGAGTAGCCGCCGCCGGCAGGCTGGCCCCTGCCCCGCACCGTGGAAACAGGCGCCCGCGTAGCAATTTTGCCGCCGCCAGGGCCAGGCGACGCCCACGCCCTCCCTCGATCACCCGGCTTTCGCCACCAACGGACTCCCTCGCAGCGAGTTACCCACCGCTGCGGGGGACAAGCCTGTGGGAATCCTGTGGGGAAGTGGCGTTATTTGTCCTCTTTATTTGGCAGGCCAACCAGTCAACCTACGGTTGAAAACACAGTCACCAGAGCGCTCAACAGCAGATCGGCGTCGCCACCGCTACGCGGCGGCGACAACGTTAGAAGCCTTATCCAGTTGCGGGGGCTGCGCCCCCCTGTCCTCCCTCCACGCCTACGGCGCTCCGGTCGCAACTTCGACCCCCCGGAGAGGGGCGCAAGCGCCCCTCTCCCACCGGCACTGCACCCATTTCCAAGGCGCCTGATGAAGGTCGAGGCAGTGCCGGCGGCGCCCTCACCCCAGAAGCGGGTCAGCAGGGGATGGTTGGTAGGGCATTGGCGTGGTCACAGCCCTATGGCCGTGATCGAGCTTCGGCCAGGACCAGGGCACAGCGTCGCCGGGGACCAGCCGCAGCGATCGACCAGGCGCAATCGCCCCTGGAACGCATACGAGCCGGGCGTTTCATCATGAAAAAGCGGCCGGATAGCCGGCGAAACGTAAGCGCAGCAAGGGCTGCGGCGATTGGCTCAGGTTTTGCTAACACTAGCCGATACGAGCGGCAGGAGGCGGAGGCACTGAGCCAGCAGATGGCCGACGCCTACGAAGCCCAAGCGCTTGAGTTGGAAGCGGCCCAAGCACGGATTGCCGAGCTGGACACCGCCATGCAGCAGGCCAACTCGGCCGCAGTCGCCCACCAGGCCGCTTTTGACCAGGTGCGCACCGAGCTGGATCGGGCGCACCTGGTTGCTGCCGAGCAGCGCAACGCTGCCGGCCAGGCTCGCGAGAACGCGGCGAACCTACGGGGCCGGCTGGCAGCGTTTGAGTCGGTGGCCACCTCGCCCGCCTTGCCAAAGGCCGGCCAGGCCAAGCCGCGCGGGCGCGGCGCCAGCTAAGCATGCATGCAGTCGTGCAACCAAGCATGCTTGCAGCTAAAGCAGCTTGCATGCGTGCATGCATGTTGCTAAGGTATTGCACACTTGCCCTCAAGCAAGCGACTTCCACCAGGAGCGCAGTGCATGAAAACCATCGCCATCGCCGTCCAGAAGGGCGGCTCCGGCAAGACAACGATCGCGGTTCACCTCGCGGTGGCCGCGCAGCAAGCCGGTCTGCGCGTTGCGCTGGCCGACACCGATCCGCAAGGCTCGGCCAAGGGGTGGGCCGAAACCCGCAAGCACTCCACGCTTGAAGTGGTGGCCATCACTTCTGCCAACGTCGGCGCAGCGGTCCAGGCCGCAGCCGAGGAAGGCTATGACCTGTTGATCGTGGACACCCCCCCGCATGCGTCAGCCGGCATCGCGGCCGCGCTAGAGCATGCAGATCTCGCCTTGATGCCTGTGCGCCCGAGCCTGCTGGATCTTGCCGCCGCGCCGGCCTCGATCCGGCTATTGCAGGCCAGCGGCAAGCCGGGGGCGTTCATCCTGTCCAGCGCCCCGATCCGCGCCAGTGAGACACGGGAAGTGGAACGGGAGCTGGCAAGCACCGGAATCCCGGTGTTGCAAACGGTCATCCATGATCGAACAGCCTACCGGCGCGCCCTCGCACACGGCCAGGCCGTGGGCGAATTTGAGCCGGGCGGCAAGGCCGCATTTGAGATTCGCGCCCTGTGGCGTGAAGTGCACACGCTTTTAAGCACAACCAAAGGAACCCACGTATGACCACTGGACTCTCCGGCAAGCTCGGCAAGCTCGCCGCTCTGGACAAGAACAGCCAGCCAGACAAGCCGGCGCGATCGGCCAAGTCGGCCGAACCAACCACGCAGCCGGCTCCCAAGGCCGGGACGGCGAAGAGCGCGCCCAAGGTTGGGGCCAACCGCACGATCACCATCCGTCACCTGACCGACGAAGACCTGCGCCGGATCTCCGAGTTTCGCTACACCCACAACATGACCATCCAGGACGTCACCATCAAAGGCATCTCAATGTTCCTCACCTCGATGGGTCTTGCGCCATTGTCAGCTCTGGCTGACACGCCCGAGTCCAGCGGCGACGAATAGCGCATGCGAGCATGCAAAGTGACTTGCATGTTTAGTTGCAAGCATGCTTGCATGCTAGCGTGTGCGCAATCTCGCATGCGTGCATGTTTGCAGCTTTGCATGCAGGCCTGCAAGGCCGAATGCATGCGCGCATGCACGCCAGCTTGCATGCTATCTCGCACGGTGCATGCAAGTCTGCAAACTGCTAAAGCAGCTTGCATGCAGTTGCGCTCAGGGCGCACCTCGATCAGCTGCATGCAAAGCATCAAGCATGCGTGCATGCAGGTATGACGATGGGTGCCCAGGTCATTGAAGCCTTCGCCAAGGGCTGGACAAACCGGCGGATTCTGGCCGGCAAGCCGCGCCAGGTTGGCCGCTGGGTGATCGGCGAAGATGGCACCCGTCGCCGGCTTCTGAGCTTCGCACCTGGTGACCGGTTTGCACTCGATCTATGGGAGCAGAATGACTACGGCACAACGCGATGGCGGGTTGTGCTGTGTGAGGCATTACCGGCCGGCCAGGCGGGCGAAAGCGTGCCGGCAGTGCGCCCAGATGTCGCCATTCTGGCCGACATCACAGGCGCAACACGGGTGCGCGCTTATGTGGCCTGGTTAGCCCTGAATCGGTCAAAAATTGACACCCTGAATCGGCTAGAATTGGCGCGTATCGAACAGTTTTTCCAGCGCATGCCACTGGCGCTGTTGAAGGTCTTAACCGCCGACGTGAGAGCCAAACTCCCCCGCAAAAGGCGAGGTTAGCGGCATGTCTGTGACACGAAAGAAGCTCATCAAAGGGCTAGCACTCGGCCTAGGCCTAGCAGTGATTGCCCCCGCACTTGGATGGGCAAGTGCGCGCGGTCTGGCCTCGCTAGGTTTCACCGTGATTGCCAACCTTTCGCCAAGCGTGGCGCAAGGTCTGTACCTCCTGAATCGCAATACACATAGCGCAGAGCGGGGCCAGCTGGTCGCATTCTCCCCACATAATGCGGCAGCGCGTTATGGCTTTGAACGCGGCTGGATGAAGCCCGGAAGTCTTTACATCAAGCGTGTCGGTGCGGTTGCTGGCGACACGGTGTGCGTGAACCGCGAAGTCAGCATTGCAACCCCAACAACCGAAGGGCACCCAGCCACCTACCGGCGTGTGGGCGCGGTCGCTGCCACGGACCGAACAGGCGTGGCATTGCCTCACGTCTTACAAGGCTGCACGCGGGTTCCAGCGGGGCACATCTTCACCATCGGTGATGGTCTCGCTAACAGCTATGACGGGCGCTATTACGGGTTCGTTCCGCTGTCGGTAATCGCCGGGAGCATTACACCGTTGTGGGCGCAAGCGTCTTCGGTAGGAGTCGATCATGAGTGACCTGATGTCAGTGATTCTCGCTTGCTCCATCGGTGTGCATCCGCAAACCGTGCAGGCGATCATCAAGCATGAGAGTGGCGGCAATCCGTATGCCATCAACAACCAGGTCCGTAGCTTCTACCCGACCCGGTTTGACGATGCCCAGCGGATCGCAGTCGAACAGGTGCGGGCCGGACGCAGTACCGATATCGGGCTGATGCAGATCAACTCGCAGCATCTGACCAAGTTCGGAGTGTCGCCGGTTGACCTACTAGACCCATGCACAAACATCCGCATTGGCACCACCATTTTGGCGCGGAACTACGCCCAGACATGGGCCAAATATCGCGCCGAAAAGCCTGCGCTGCTGGGCGCCTTGTCGATGTACAACACCGGCAACGAGTCGCGCGGATTGAGCAATGGCTACGTGAGCTGGGTGTCGCAAGCGGCTGGGGTGGCGGTGAACTTCCCGGCAAACGGGAAGGCGAGCGGCCGCCGGTCCACCAAAGCCCAAGCCAATGCTGTTCCCGTGATGTCGCCCGCAGCCGCGCCCACTGGGTTCGCAGGGACCGGGCCGAAGGCTGCACAACCGAGGCCACGCTGACCGCTTGTGCGGCGTTGTGCGGGTAGCGTCCGATAGGGTGGGGCTTGGTCGAGGCCGACAGTTCCGAGACGCGCTACAGCAGAGCCAGAGCGGGCACTGTGGTTTCAGCGGAGGGTGGGTGTGATCGGAGGGGGTGAGGGCGTCGGAAGGCAAAAGCGGAGAAGCGGAAAAGAAGGGCAAGATAAAAGTGTGTGTGGTATGGGTGTTTTAACTGACTATTTTTATTAGCTTTTTCTTACAACATTGTCTGCTAACCTTGTTGTAAATTACAACAAGGTTTTCTAGGGCCGGGAGACGACCGTGGTCGGTAGTGAAAAGCGCAGCTCAGCAGGGCCAGACCAGGGCGCTGGGAAGGGCAGTCAGGGTGCAAGCAGCACCGACAAGCCGCTGCGCGTTCGCCTGTCCAAGGGCCGCCAGGCGCGTAACAACTCCCAGGTCAATGAAGTCATCAGCCGTGTCAAAAGCGCTGCCAAGCGGGCGGCACGGACCGGGCGTATTTCCGGCGCGACCACGCACCATGCTGGGCGCGGCGCTGGCGTCAGGATCAACACCGGAAGCCGACAGCAGCGCGTCACCATCAAGGCCCGTGTGGTTGCAGCACCACGGGTCGGAGCAAAAGCCGCCATGCAGCGGCACGTGGACTATGCGCAACGCCACGGCGTAGACAAGGATGGTGGGCCGGCTCGACCGTTTACTGACACGGGCGAACTCACACGCGAGCAGACATCGCAGTTCGTGGACCGGGCAGAACCTGACCGGCATTCGTTCCGATTCATCGTCTCGCCGGAGGATGGCGCGAACTTGAATCTGGAAAGCTACACCCGCGATTTGATGCAACAGATGGAGCAGGATCTAGGGACAAAACTGGACTGGATGGCCGTCGCCCACCATGACACCGACAACCCGCACGTGCACATCATCGTGCGTGGGGTGGATGACAAGGGCGGCGACCTGGTGATTAGCCGCGACTACATCAGCAATGGCATGCGCGAGCGGGCACGTGAGCTGGCAACGCGCGAGCTGGGATATCGGAGCGATATCGACATCTATCGCTCTGCTGCGAAGGAGGTCACGCAAGAGCGCTGGACGGGTCTGGATGCGTCTATGCTGCGGGAGCAGCAGAGCCGCGAAAGCGGCCTAATCCATGCCGGCAAGGTGCATGCAGATCCGTTCCGCAATGCACAGCGGCAATTGCGGCTACAGCGGCTGGCGATCCTGCGTGACCACGGCTTAGCCACCGAACAGATGCCCGGTCGCTGGAAGATCCACGCGAACGCGCCGGAGGCGATGCGTGCTATGGCGCAAGAGCGCAGGCTAGCAACAGAGCTCAAGCCGCACATTGACGCCGAACGTAGCCGGCGTGGACTGCTGGCCGACAAGGACAGTCTGAAAGCTGCACCCGTGCAGGGTGTCATCCTTGATCGCGGATTGGCGGACAAACTGTCAGGCACCGAGTACGTCATTGTTGGCGGATTCGACGGCCAGGTGCATTACGCGACGCTTAGCATGCACTCAGAGCGACACATGCCTGAGCGCGGACGCATCGGCGACACCGTGGAGCTGGGCACCTACACGCCGCCAGCCGCCACGTCGGCGGACAAGAACGTGCTAAGGCGCTTGAAGAGCGGCGTCTATCTCCCGGACGCGCATCTGGCCGAGGTGAAGGCGTGGGACCCGAAGCGCTTGCCTGCGAATGCAACGCCGGAGTCCTACATCGATGCGCACGTCAATCGCATGGAAGCGCTGGCGAGCCGAGGACATGTCACCAAGCTGCCTGACGGCACGTTCCGTGTGCCGCCAGACCTCTTGGCGCGGCTCGATGGTGATCCAGCCATTGCCCGTGACAAAAACTCGTTCGTGCGTCTGGACGTGAAGGCGCAAGGCTCGCTCAACCGGCACAGCCAGGTCATCGGGCGAACGTTCCTTGACGACCAGCTGGCCGCTGGTCGCCTTGACCAGCTCAAGAACACCACTATCCGCACACGCACCCAGGTGCAGCTCCTAGACGCACTGGAAGCGCGTGCCGACCGCCTGGTTGAGTTGCAGCTGGCCCAGCGCACTCCTGCTGGGGTGCGCCTGAAGGCCGGCTTTGACGACGAGTTGCGCGATATGGAGCGCGCGATGGTGCAGAAACACCAGGTGGCCGGACTGTTGAAGCCGCATCTTCGAGCCGAGCGGAGCCAGAGCGGGCGACTGGCGGACGAAAAGAGCCTAGAGACATCTGGGCCGGTCCAGGGCGTCATTCTGGACCGTGGGCAAGCCGACAAGCGATCGGGCGCCGAATACGTCGTCGTCGCCGGCTTCGACGGCCAGGTGCATTACGCAACGCTCAGTGCCCCGTCGGAGCGGCACCTGGTCGAACGCGGTCAAATCGGTGACAGCGTGACCCTCGACAGCTACACGCCGCCGGTCGCCACGGCGGCGGACAAAAACGTGCTGCGGCGGTTGCAAAATGAGATCTATTCCCCCGAGGCACACCTGGAAGAGGTCAAGGAATGGGACCCGAAACGTCTGCCCGGCAACGCAACGCCAGAGTCCTACATCGAGGCGCACGTGCGGCGTATGGACGCCTTGGCACACCGAGGCCATGTGACCAGGTTGGAGGACGGCACCTTCCAGGTGCCGGCCGACCTGGTGGAGCGTGTCAACGCCGATCCCACACTCAGCGACCCCAAGCGCGCCTTTGTGCGCCTGGACGTGCTTGGGAAGGGGCCGCTGCCTCAGCAGAGCCAGGTCATTGGACGCACGTTCCTGGACGACCAGCTGGCCGCTGGTCGCCTTGAGCAGATGAAGGGCGCCACCAGCCGCACCCGCACGCAAGCGCAGTTCCTGGAAGCGCTGGAAGCGCGCACCGACCGCCTGGTCGCACTGCGCATGGCCGAGCGCACTCCTGCGGGCGTGCGCCTCAAGGCCGGCTTTGACGAAGACATGCGCGGCATGGAGCTGGGCGAGGCACAGAAACGGCTAGCGTCCAAGTATGGCCAGCCGGTCAATCTCGATGTGGCCCGCCGTTTTCAGGGCACCGTGGAAGCCATCGAGAACCTGCCCAGCGGTCCCCATGCGGTGATTGTGCAGAACGGGACCTTTGCGGTCGTGCCGGCGAAGGATGGCCTGCAAAGCCAGCTCGGCAACACCGTCGCGGTGCAGCTGGCGAAGGGCCAGAGCATGAACCAAGCGTTCCAGTCGGTGCGTATCCGCTTCGCGGCAATGGATGTGCTGGACAAGGGCAAATCGTTAGGACTCACACGGAGTTAACCCGATGGCACCACAAAGCAAACAACGCGAGAAAACGCGCCACGCTGGCGGACTGCGCGGCGGTCCCATCGTCGCGTGCTTGACCTGCATCTTTCTGGGCGTGTGGGCGGCGGGCCAATACGTGGCCTATGCGCTGGCCTACCAGCCCCAGCTCGGTGCGCCCTGGTTCCAGATCGCAGGGCACGGCATCTATGCGCCCTGGTCATACTTCCCGTGGCTGTGGGATTACAACGCCTACGCGCCGGACATCTTCACCAGGGCGATCTACATCGTCGCCGCGTCTGCGGTGCTGGGTTTCGTGGTCATGGTAGCGGTGGCCATCTACCG